>CP054183.1:3090000-3105498 GCA_015709695.1 Gammaproteobacteria bacterium
AACATCTCAGTACCCGGAGGAAAAGAAATCAACCGAGATTCCCTCAGTAGCGGCGAGCGAACGGGGAGCAGCCCAGTCGCCATAATCCAGTGGAACCTAGCAGAACGGTCTGGAAAGTCCGGCCATAGCAGGTGATAGCCCTGTATGCGAAAGGTGAAGCTGGTGGGTGACGAAGAGTAGGGCGGGCCACGTGGAAGCCCGTTTGAAGATGGGGGGACCATCCTCCAAGGCTAAATACTCTCTACCGACCGATAGTGAACCAGTACCGTGAGGGAAAGGCGAAAAGAACCCCGGAGAGGGGAGTGAAATAGATCCTGAAACCGTGTGCGTACAAGCAGTGGGAGCCCACTTCGGTGGGTGACCGCGTACCTTTTGTATAATGGGTCAGCGAGTTACTTTCAGCGGCAAGCTTAACCGTCTAGGGGAGGCGTAGGGAAACCGAGTCTTAATAGGGCGTTGAGTCGTTGGGAGTAGACCCGAAACCGGTCGAGCTAGCCATGGCCAGGGTGAAGGTAGGGTAAAACCTGCTGGAGGCCCGAACCTGTTACTGTTGCAAAAGTATAGGATGAGCTGTGGTTAGGAGTGAAAGGCTAAACAAGGCCGGAGATAGCTGGTTCTCCTCGAAAGCTATTGAGGTAGCGCCTCGCGTATAACTCCTGGGGGTAGAGCACTGTTTAGGCTAGGGGGCCATCCCGGCTTACCAACCCTATGCAAACTCCGAATACCAGGAAGTTCGAGCGCGGGAGGCACACGGCGGGTGCTAACGTCCGTCGTGAAGAGGGAAACAACCCAGACCGCCAGCTAAGGTCCCAAAATTACAGCTAAGTGGGAAACGATGTGGGAAGGCATAGACAGCCAGGAGGTTGGCTTAGAAGCAGCCATCCTTTAAAGAAAGCGTAATAGCTCACTGGTCTAGTCGGCCTGCGCGGAAGATTTAGCGGGGCTCAAGCTGTATACCGAAGCTGCGGATTCGCATCCGAAAGGATGTGAGTGGTAGAGGAGCGTTCTGTAAGCCTGCGAAGGTGTGTCGTGAGGCATGCTGGAGGCATCAGAAGTGCGAATGCTGACATGAGTAACGATAATGCGGGTGAAAAACCCGCACGCCGTAAACCCAAGGTTTCCTGCGCAACGTTAATCGGCGCAGGGTGAGTCGGCTCCTAAGGCGAGACCGAAAGGTGTAGTCGATGGAAAGCAGGTTAATATTCCTGCACCTCGGACTGCTGCGATGGGGGGACGGAGAAGGTTAGGCATACCGGGTGTTGGATGTCCCGGGGAAAGCAAGTAGGCAGGGCCCTTAGGCAAATCCGGGGGCTCAATGCCGAGATGCGAGACCACTGGCCTTGTGCCGGGAAGTTGCTGATACCACGCTCCCAGGAAAAGCCCCTAAGCTTCAGGTAGTCCAGGCCGTACCGTAATCCGACACTGGTGGGTGAGGAGAGAATCCTAAGGCGCTTGAGAGAACTCGGGTGAAGGAACTAGGCAAATTTGTACCGTAACTTCGGGAGAAGGTACGCCTCTGCCGGTGAAGAGACTTGCTCTCGTAGCCAGCAGGGGTCGCAGAGAAATGGTGGCTGCGACTGTTTAACAAAAACACAGCACTCTGCAAACTCGCAAGAGGAAGTATAGGGTGTGACGCCTGCCCGGTGCCGGAAGGTTAATTGATGAGGTTAGCCGCAAGGCGAAGCTTCTGATCGAAGCCCCGGTAAACGGCGGCCGTAACTATAACGGTCCTAAGGTAGCGAAATTCCTTGTCGGGTAAGTTCCGACCTGCACGAATGGCGTAACGATAGCCACGCTGTCTCCACCCGAGACTCAGTGAAGTTGAAATCGCTGTGAAGATGCAGTGTACCCGCGGCAAGACGGAAAGACCCCGTGAACCTTTACTACAGCTTTACGCTGGACTTCGAACCTTTCTGTGTAGGATAGGTGGGAGGCTTTGAAGCGCGGACGCCAGTTCGCGTGGAGCCAACGTTGAAATACCACCCTGGAATGTTTGAGGTTCTAACCTGGGCCCGTTATCCGGGCTGGGGACAATGTATGGTGGGTAGTTTGACTGGGGCGGTCTCCTCCTAAAGAGTAACGGAGGAGCACAAAGGTACCCTCAGCGCGGTCGGACATCGCGCGTTGCGTGCAAAGGCATAAGGGTGCTTGACTGCAAGACAGACAAGTCGAGCAGGAGCGAAAGCTGGTCTTAGTGATCCGGTGGTTCTGTATGGAAGGGCCATCGCTCAACGAATAAAAGGTACTCCGGGGATAACAGGCTTATTCCTCCCAAGAGTCCACATCGACGGAGGAGTTTGGCACCTCGATGTCGGCTCATCACATCCTGGGGCTGTAGCAGGTCCCAAGGGTATGGCTGTTCGCCATTTAAAGTGGTACGCGAGCTGGGTTCAGAACGTCGTGAGACAGTTCGGTCCCTATCTGCCGTGGGCGTTGGAAATTTGAGGGGAGCTGTCCTTAGTACGAGAGGACCGGGATGGACGCACCTCTGGTGTTCCGGTTGTCACGCCAGTGGCACTGCCGGGTAGCTATGTGCGGACGGGATAACCGCTGAAAGCATCTAAGCGGGAAACCCTCCCCAAGATTAGATTTCCCCAGGGACTTGATCCCTCTGAAGGGCCCTCGAAGACTACGAGGTTGATAGGTCGGGTGTGTAAGCCCAGTAATGGGTTCAGCTAACCGATACTAATTGCCCGTGCGGCTTGGCCATATAACACCCAAGCAGCCTGACACGACTGCAGTTCACGTCAAAACCATCCAGATTGGGCCCGCTGCGCTCCTGCAGCGGCGGGTCAAACCGAATTGCCTGGCGGCCATAGCGGGCGGGAACCACCTGATCCCATTCCGAACTCAGAAGTGAAAACGTCCAGCGCCGATGGTAGTGTGGGGCTTCCCCATGTGAGAGTAGGTCACTGCCAGGCATCTTTTCCCAGGAAGCCGCCCCGGTCATGCCGGGGCGGCTTTTCTGTATCCGGGTCTTCTTTCCGGCGTCGACTGTGCGCAAATTGACGGCTGCGAGTACTGGTTTCTACCATGCTCTGGATCGTCCAGCCGGATAAGCCGTGGCCGCCGTACCGCCAATCTCCGCAGTCATCATCGTCCGCGACGCTGCGCGCAGCATCGCCGGGACCCTGGCGAGCCTTGCCGCCTTTCCCGAGGTAGTGCTGTATGACAACGGCTCCATCGACAGAACCCTCGACATCGCACGAGAATTTCCCAACGTGGTGATTCATACCGGCGGCTTCCACGGATTCGGCCCGACGAAGCAGCTGGCCGTCTCCCTGGCGGCCCATGATTGGGTCCTGGCCCTCGACGCCGACGAGGTCGTCTCCGAAGAACTTCGCGCCAGCATCTTTGCCGCTGTCCTCGATGATGGACGCACCACCTACGCGGTGCGGCGGGTGAACCATTTCATGGGCCGCGCAGTGCGCCATTCCGGCTGGGACGATGACTGGCTGCTGCGGCTGTTCAACCGACGCCACACCGGCTATGACGATGCCAGGGTTCACGAGAAAGTGCGCCCTGTGCCCGGCGGGACCACCGTAAGGCTGCGTGGATCGTTGCACCATCAGGCTGTCGCTGAACTGGGTGATTTCCTCGTCAAGGTCAATCGCTACTCCGAGATACGCCGTGGCGATGCGCCACGGAGCCGATCTGCCGCCGCCATCGTGCTGCGGGCGGCCTGGGCATTCTTCCGGACCCTGGTTCTTCGGCGCGGCTTCCTCGACGGCTGGCGTGGCGTCGTCATAGCCGTATCCGATGCGAACGGCGTGTTCTTCAAACTCATGAAGCCGTATGCGGACGAGCGTGTCCGGCACGAAGAGCGGGGCGGGCCCTAGCCGGACCCGCGCCTGCTCAGGTTGTCGCAAGAACCTGGCGAAACAGCGCCAGGTGAGCCGCCACGGCGTCCTCGACGCGGAACGAGGTGCCCAGCCGCAGGCGGGCGGCAGCGCCCATTGCCCGGCGTCGGGAGGGATTCGCGCAGAGCGCGGCAATGGCTTGCGCCAGGGCTGCCGGGTCGCCTGGCGGGACCACCAGTCCCGACTCGCCATCGACAACGAGTTCGGCACTGCCTCCGGTATCCGAGACGATGGGTGCAACGCCCAGCGCCATGGCTTCGATGACCGTCTTGGGCAGCCCCTCGCGACGCACGGATGGCAGCACCGCGATGTCGCAGGCTGCGGTGACTGCCAGTGCATCGCTGCGGAACTCGAAGCAACGGAAGCGCTCCGGGCAACCGCTGTCGTTGATCTGCTGGCGAATCTCCGGCGAGGTCATGCCGCGGCCCACGAGCACGATGCAGGCGTTGCAGTCCGACGGCAGCAGGGCGGCCGCCCTGATCAGCACCGGAACGCCCTTGCGCGGCCGGTTGTTTGCCACGCAGACGATCAGCACCGCGTCTTCCGGCACGCCGAGCCCGGAGCGGGTCGCGGGGGGGACGCCTTCGTACCAGGCCAGGTCGTGGCCCTTGTATATCGTCACCAGCATTTCCGGATGACGGACCTGGGTCGCCAGGTCACGCCGCACGGCTTCGGCGACACATACTATCCGGTCGACGCGCGGGCTCAGGTGGGTGAGATAGCAGGACGGATCCCGTCTCGAGATGTTGCCGGTCTGGCCACGATAGGTGATGGCCTTCACCGGGAGGCCCACGGCGGCCAGCAGGCCATTGGCGATGGCCTTGTTGTTGAACATCTGCACGATGTCGAAAGCACCACGGCGCAGTTCGCGGCGGATGCGCAGGATGGCGCGAGGCTCCAGCTTGCGGGCGGGGTGGTAGCCGATGAGCCGGATGCCCGCCTGGCGCATCGGTTCGGCGTAGACGGAGTCATCCTGCGTCATCACCGTCAGCTCTACGCCAGCCTTCGCCAGCCCAATGAACATTTCCGCTTCCGGCCGTATGCTATTGAGCGCATCGCGATGCGAGGTGATGAACAGTACGCGCATCAGCCGGACCGTACCGCCTCGGACAGGGAGCGGCGCAGGATATCCAGGCCTTCGTCCACCAGGGCCGTGTCGATCATCAGCGGCGGGATCAGGCGGATACCGCTGGTGCCGCAGGTCAGCAGCAGCAGGCCATTGCCGAACGCGCGTTGCACGGTCTCGCGGGCCAGGTCAGCGTGCGGCTGCCGGCTGGCCCGATCGGTGACGAGGTCGATGGCCAGCATCAGGCCGCGGCCCCGGATGTCACCGATACAGGGAAAGTCGCCAGCCAGCGCCCGCAGACCCGCAGCCAGCCGCTCTCCCGCCAACCTGGCGCTTTCCAGGTACTGGCCGGCAACGAGTCTGAGCGTGGTCGCCGCGGCCGCGCAGGCCAGCGGATTGCCGCCGAAGGTGTTGGCATGCGCACCCGCGGGCCAGCGTTCCATGAGATCGCGTCTTGCGACCGCCAGGCCAAGCGGCATGCCCGATGCGAGGCCCTTGGCCAGGGTGATGATGTCGGGTTGCACGTTCCAGTGCTGCCAGGCAAACATCTCTCCCGTCCGCCCGATGCCGCTCTGGACCTCATCGAAGATCAGCAGGATGCCGTGCCGGTCGCAGAGCTCGCGCAGGCCGTGGAGGAAGCCGTCTGGCGGCACCAGGTAACCGCCCTCGCCCTGGATCGGTTCTACGAGCACGGCGGCGACTTCCTCGGCGGGCAGGTTGCTGCGGAACAGTTTCTCGATGTAATTCAGCACCGCCGTACCCTGATCCGGTCCCGCCAGCAGCGGGCGGTAGCTGTCGGGGTAAGGAACATGCGTGACCCCGGGCATGGTGGGAAAGAATCCGCGTTGCTGGGTCGCGCGGCTTGCCGTGAAGGCGAGGGAGCCCATGCTGCGCCCGTGGAAGCCACCGAGGAAGCCGATGAACCGCGGTCGGCCGCTGGCGAATCGTGCCAGTTTGAGCGCGGCTTCCACGGCCTCGGTTCCAGAGTTGGCGAAGAAACTCATCGCCGGCCCGCTCACCGGAGCGAGGCCGTCGATCATCTCGGCGAGCTGCGTCTGGCCTTCATGCCAGAAGTCCGGGGAGACGTGGAGGAAGCGCCCGGCGGCGTCGCGGATGGCGGCCACGACTTCCGGGTGTGCATGGCCGGTGGAACAGACGGCTATTCCGGCAGCGAAATCGACGTAGCGATTGCCATCCACATCCCAGACCTCGGCGCCGCGGCCGTGATCCATGACGAATGGGTAGTCCCTGACGTAGGAGCGCGCGACCACGGCCCGGTCCCGTGCGATGAGGGCCCGGGCTCTTGGTCCGGGGAGGGCGCGCCTGCGGGTGTCGCTCATTGCCGGGTGCTCCTTGCCTGAGGGGAGTGGTGACCTGTGCATGCCGTCCGCGGGCGCGCCACACCGTAATATATGTCAATGACGACAGGCCATGCCCTGCCCGCGCAGGCAGCCAGTACCGTGCTGATGGTACGGCCGCAGAACTTCGCGGCCAATCCGCAGACCGCGAGCTCCAACGCCTTCCAGGCCCGACCTGATGATGGCAGGGCAGGCACGGCCATCGCGGCCTGCGCCGAATTCGATGCAGCCGTGGGTTGTCTGAAGGGCGCCGGCATCGAGGTCCTGGTGCTGGAGGACAGCACCAGCCCGCGCAAGCCGGATGCGGTGTTTCCGAACAACTGGGTGTCGTTCCACGCGGACGGCACCATGGTCCTGTATCCGCTGCTGGCGCCCAATCGACGCGCCGAGCGCCGCCCCGGAGCTCTGGCAGTCTTGCTGCGCCAGCATGGTTTCCGCATCGACAGGGTCGTGGACCTTGCTCCGATGGAGGCGCGCGGCTGGTACCTGGAGGGCACGGGCAGCCTGGTACTCGACAGGGCACATGGCGTCGCCTACGCGGCGTTGTCCTCCCGTACGCATCCGCGGGCCCTGGCCGAATTTGGCCGCGAGCTGGGCTTCGATACGGTGGCCTTCGCCACGGTCGGCCCCTCCCGGCTGCCGGTCTACCATACCAATGTCATGCTCAGCATCGGCAGCGGCTTTGCCGTCGTCTGTGCCGAAGTCATCGAGCCGGAGGCAGTCCGGGCTTCGGTGCTGGGGCGCCTTGGCGCCAGCGGGCGCGAGATTGTGCTCATCAGTGCCATGCAGGCCCGTGCATTCGCCGGCAACGTGCTGGAGCTCGTCGCTGCGGATGGCAGCCACCTGCTGGCTCTTCCGGAGACTGCCATGGAGGCACTGCTGCCGGCGCAGCTCGCAGCGCTCGAGTACCATGCCAGGCTTGTCCCGCTGCGGGTACCGACCATCGAGCAGCTGGGTGGCGGCAGCGTTCGCTGCATGCTCGCGGAGGTTTTCCTGCCGCGCCATCCGTGATGGACCAGGCCGCTGCCAGTCCCAGATCGATACGCCAAACTGCTAGAGTCCCGGCATGAGCGATTCCACTGTCACCTATCACCTCAGGCCGCGTGCCCCGGGCACGCGCATCCTGGAGGTGGCGTGCAAGCTGCATGATCCGGAGCGCGAAGGACAGGTCGTCTCGCTGCCTGCCTGGATTCCCGGCAGCTACCTGATCCGGGACTTCGCCCGACACGTGGTATCCATGGAGGCGAGCTGCAACGGCGAGCCGGTAGCCCTGCGCAAGCTGGATAAATCGACCTGGCGTGCGGCACCGGTCGAGGGTGAGCTGATGCTGCGGGCGGAGATATACGCCAGCGATCTCTCGGTACGAGGCGCTCACCTCGATGCGTCCGGTGCATTCTTCAACGGGTCGAGCGTATTCCTGAAGGTGCATGGCCGCGAGGATGTCAGGCACCTGGTCCACCTGAGCCCGGGCGAGGAGGCTACGACCGCAGCCTGGCAGGTGGCGACCAGCATGACGCGTCTCACCGGTGCCGCGTGGGAGTTTGGGGCCTTCGAGGCCGGAAGCTATGCGGAGCTCATAGACCATCCCGTGATGATGGGCCCCCTGACCGTGACCGAGTTCGAGGTGGCTGGTGTGCCCCATGCGCTTGTGCTCGCGGGGCGCCACGATGCCGACCTGTCCCGGCTGGGGACTGACCTCGGCCGCTTGTGCGCTTGGCAGGTCGGATTCTTCGGCGGATCGGCTCCCATGGATCGCTATCTGTTCCTGGTGCGGCTCACCGGCGATGCTGTCGGCGGTCTCGAGCATCGGGCCTCCTCGGCCCTGGTCTGCCACCGCAACCACCTGCCACGCCGCGGCCAGCCGGCAATGAGCCGCGATTACCGTGGCTTCCTTGGTCTGGCGAGCCATGAGTACTTCCATGCCTGGAACGTCAAGCGCATACGTCCAGCGGAGCTGGCCTCGGGCAGCCTGGATCGTGAGGCCTACACGCGACAGCTCTGGATCTTCGAGGGCATCACTTCCTATTACGACGACCTTGCCCTGCTGCGCAGCGGGTTGGTCAGCACGGAGACCTACCTCGAATTGCTGGGCCGCACTCTCACTGCCGTGTACCGCGCGGGGGGCCGCCGGCGCCAGACGCTGGAGGAGGCAAGTTTCGACGCCTGGATCAAGTTCTACCGGCCGGACGAGAACACGCCCAATGCCCAGGTGAGCTACTACGCCAAGGGCGCCATGGTGGCGCTGGCGCTGGATCTCGAGGTGCGGCTGCGCACCGGTGGCCGCGTCTCGCTGGACGATATCATGCGGGTGCTCTGGGAAAATCATGGCCGCCGCGAGCTGTCGATTCAGGAGGGTACGTTCGAGGAACTGGCTGCCGAGGTGACCGGCCTCGACCTGACCGAGTTCTTCCGCACCAGCCTGCGCAGCACCGTGGATCCGCCGGTTGGCATCCTGCTTGCCCAGTTCGGCATACGCCTGCAGCTGCGTTGCGCCGAGGGTGCTGCCGATGCGGGTGGCACCGCAGGCCAGCGTGCCGGGCGGCCACGGCCCTGGCTGGGGCTGCGGACACGGACGGTGAGCGGGCGCTGCCGTGTCAGTCACGTGCTCGATGGCGGGCCAGCGCAGGCTGCAGGCGTGATGGCCGACGATGAACTGGTGGCGCTGAACGGCGTACGGCTGGAAACCGACGGCGTCGACTCGGTCACCGACTTGCTGACCACGGGTCAGGCCGTGGAGCTGCACGTCTTCCGCCGTGACGAACTGCTGCAGATCCGGCTCCAGGTCGGCGATGCGCCGAAGGATACCTGCTACCTGACCATCGAGGCCGATCCTGGTGAGCCGGCATTGGGCCGGCGACAGGCCTGGCTGGGTGCACCGCCGGGGTGAGGTTGCGGTGACCCTGGCCGGCAGGCACGCCCAGCCGCGGTGCTAAGATTCCATGCATTCATCGTTTGTGGCGTGGGGCATGCTCGAACTCGGCACGAAGGTCCTCCTTGGTTACCTGCTGGGGTCGCTCAACGGCAGCCTGTTTCTCGGCCGGATTCTCGGCGGGCCTGACATACGCACGGTGGGCAGCGGCAACGCCGGCGGCACGAACGCCTTGCGGGCGCGGGGAAAGTGGTTCGCGCTGGGCGTCATGGTGATCGATGTCGGCAAGGGGTACATCGCCGCGGCGCTGCTGCCCGGAGTGGACCTCGGCCTGGGTGTGCCCGGGATTGCAGTGCACTGGCTGCCTCTTGCCTGCGGGGCGGCTGCCGTGGTCGGCCATTGCTACCCGATATGGTTCGATTTCGCTGGCGGGAAGGGTGCGGCAACGGCCGTGGGTACCCTTGGCGCACTGGCGCCGGGATTGTTGCTGCCAGCCCTGGCTGTCTGGTTGCTGGTCGCCACCACCACGGGTTTCGTCGGTCTGTCGACCATGGCCGCGGCGCTCGTCCTGCCCGCGTATGTGGCTCTGGTTGCCTGGCCAGCGGAGGTGCCGCTGCTGGTGTTCCTGGTATTGCTCGCCGGCTTCATCATCTATACCCATCGCGGCAATGTGGTGCGGATGCTTCGACGGCAGGAGAACCGCATGACGGGCCTGATGCTGTTGCGGCGTCCGCGTTGACGCACTGATGGCCACCCGTGACACCCTGATCGGCGCGCTTGCCGATGGCTGCATCCACTCCGGCAGTTCGCTGGCGCAGCTGCTCGGGCTGTCCCGCAGCGCCGTATGGAAGCAGGTGCACCGGCTCGGCGAACTCGGCCTGGAGATCGAGGTAGTCCCCGGGCGGGGCTATCGGTTGCGGCATCCGCTGGATCTGCTGGACCAGGCGCGCATCCAGGCGGCCATCGGGCCGGTGGCGATGGCCGGCTGCGAGTCCCTGGAAGTCACCGGCATCACCAGCTCGACGAGCGCGGCACTGATCGCGGCTGCGCCGCCAGCGGTCGGCCGGTGGCGTGCCTTGCTCGCCGAGTTCCAGAGCGCCGGCCGGGGACGCCGCGGCCGGCGATGGCTGTCCCCTTACGGCAGTGGCTTGTGCCTGTCCCTTGCATGGTCGTTTGCCACGGCACCACGGGACCTGCCCGCCTTGTCGTTGGGAGTGGGCGTGGCAGTACGGCGCACGTTGGCTGCTTGCGGCGCGGGGCCGGTGCAGCTGAAGTGGCCGAATGACATCGTGCTCGGGGGCGCCAAGCTGGGCGGCATCCTCGTGGATGTGGATGGGGATGCGCGTGGACCGTTTCGGGCTGTCGTCGGTCTCGGCCTGAACCTGGCCGTGCCGGCCGGCCTGTTGCAGGAGGTGGTGGCGGAGGGCGGACTGCCTCCTGGAGGCCTGGATGCTGCGGCTCTCGGGCAGGCTGGCGGCCGTAACGGCCTGGCGGCAGCGCTCCTGGAGTCAGTGCACGGCTTGCTGGCGGCATTCGCCAGGCACGGATTTGCGCCGCTGGCCGACGAATGGCGCCGACACGACTATCTTTGCGGCCAGCCGGTGACCGTCCGGACCGGGGCGGCCGCGGCCAATGGCATGGCCCGCGGCATTGCCGCTGACGGCGCGCTGCTGCTCGATGGGCCTGAGGGGATCACCGCCGTCTTCGCCGGTGATGTGACGCTGCGGAAAAGCCCGTGAAGCTCCTGGTCGATATCGGCAATACGCGGGTCAAGTGGGCGTGGCTGCATGGCGACGATCTGCTCGATCCGGGGGCGATGGCACATGCCGCCATGCAGCCGGGTCAGCTGGCAGAGCGGATGACCGGAGGCCGGGTCGCCGATGAAGTGCGCCTGTCCAGTGTGGCCGGAGCGCAGATGACTGCGGCGCTGGTTTCGGCGCTGGGGCGCGTGACCGGCGTCCCGGTCCGCGAGATCCGGACAGGGCGGGTCGCTGCCGGAGTCCGCAACGGCTATACGGAGCCGCGACAGCTTGGCGTCGATCGGTGGCTGGTGATGCTGGCGGCCTATTCGCGGCTGCGGGGCGCCGTGTGTGTGGTGGACGCGGGCACGGCGTGGACCGTCGATGTGGTGGCGGCGAACGGCGAGCATCTGGGCGGCTTCATCGTGCCGGGACCGGTGCTGATGCGACGCTCGCTGGTGGGCGCAACGGGCGGTATCGACACGGCAGCCCGGCTGCTGCAGGACCCCCCTGATCTCGCGATGGACTGGGGCCGGGATACCGAGGCCTGCATGCGCAACGGGGCGCTGCGGGCAGGCGTCAGCCTGGTGGAATCCTGTGCGAGGACCTTCAGCCGGCAGGTGGGGCCTGTCCCCGCGCTGGTGCTGACCGGTGGTGATGCCCCGGAGTTGCTGAAGCGCCTGGCCGTGCCGGCGCAGTACCGTCCATGGCTCGTTCTGGAAGGCCTGGCCCTGGCGGAGGCCGCCCATGCGGACTGAGCGGTCCCTGTGGCCGTCATCGGAGGGATGGTCGTGAGAAGCCTGTTCCTTGTGCTGCTGCTGGCCAACCTGCTGTTCGCTGGCTGGCGCCTGTGGGTCGCACCGCCCGAGCTGCCGCCGCACCAGCTCAAGGAGCCAGGCAAGGAGGCCAGGATCCGCGTAGCCACACTGGAACGAACGGCCCGTCCGGGGCGCGATGCGGGCGGCCAGACCGCGGGAGGCGCCCCGACCACCGGGCTGGCCGGCGCCGATGCCAGCGCCACCCCGGCTGCGGCTGGATCTTCCTGTTCACGGATTGGTCCCATCGGCGACGGTCAGGTGGCCGATGCGCTGCGTGCCGCCCTGGCGGCCCGGGGCCTTCGGGCCACGACGATGGTGGAGGCAGGGCAGATCTGGGTGGGTCATTGGGTGCAGCTCGAAAGCGTGCCGACCCGGGAGGCTGCTGATCGCATGGTGGCGAGGCTGGCCGCGGGCGGGCTGCCGGATGCCTATGTTTTCCAGAGCGCGCCGCCCTTTTCGGTGTCGCTCGGCGTTTTTCGCGACAAGGACCGGGCTGACAAGGTAGCCGCGGCGGCGGCCGCCCTGGGATTCCATCCCCAGCTGACGGATCGGTACCGGTCGGGTGCGCAGTACTGGCTATACCTGCAGGTTGCGTCCGATGCGCTGCCTCTCGGGGAGCTCCCGGCGGAACCAGGGCCTGGGCTGCAGGCCGAGTCGGTGCCATGCAGCACCATGCCGGTTGGCGGGACTCCGATGATTAACTAGAATCCTGCCCGGATCTGTATCCGGATCCGGGCCCGGTCCCGGCAGCCCGGGTTGCCGGGCAGTCACTTCCCTGCCGGAATAGCTCAACTGGCAGAGCAACCGCCTTGTAAGCGGTAGGTTGTGGGTTCAAGTCCCGCTTCCGGCACCAGAACATGGCAGCTGCCGGCTGGTGCCAGCCGCCGCATGCCCCGCAGCAGTCCCTTTCCCGACGGCCTTTCTTGTTGACACTGATCGGCATGGATCGGACAATGACCGGCTTCCGTCCGCGGAGGGGTACCCAAGCGGCCAACGGGGGCAGACTGTAAATCTGCTGGTTTATACCTTCGAAGGTTCGAATCCTTCCCCCTCCACCAGTTTCGGCTGGCGGGCGGGGTGGATGCACGACCCGCAAACGCGGACAGAGTACGAATGAGGAATTGGATAGGCCCGGGCCCCATCGCTGGAGCGGCGTATGGTGCACGGGTTTTTGCGCGCCGCGGTTTTCAGGCCCGGTGACCGGAGTCGAGCGAGCTGGCGGGTGTAGTTCAATGGTAGAACCTCAGCCTTCCAAGCTGATGACGTGGGTTCGATTCCCATCACCCGCTCCAGAAGGGTGCGGAACCGGGAGCCACGGAATCGGGGTGGCGATGGCTGTGTCGCGCGGGGGCGGAGTCCCGAGGTTTCCGCCCACATAGCTCAGTAGGTAGAGCACTTCCTTGGTAAGGAAGAGGTCACCGGTTCAACTCCGGTTGTGGGCTCCAGAAGTCGCAGGTTGGGAAGCGGAGAAGCTGATGTCAAAAGCCAAATTTGAACGCAAGAAGCCGCACGTGAACGTTGGGACGATTGGCCACGTTGACCACGGCAAGACGACGCTGACGTCTGCGCTGACGAAGGTGATGGGTGAGAAGTTCGGCGGCGAGTACCGGGCGTACGACCAGATTGACGCGGCGCCGGAGGAGAAGGCGCGCGGCATCACGATTGCGACGGCGCACGTGGAGTACGAGAGTCCGAAGCGGCACTACGCGCACGTGGACTGCCCCGGGCATGCGGACTACATCAAGAACATGATCACGGGCGCGGCGCAGATGGACGGCGCGATCCTGGTGGTATCGGCGGCCGACGGCCCGATGCCGCAGACGCGCGAGCACATCCTGCTGGCCCGGCAGGTGGGGGTTCCCTACATCGTGGCCTACCTGAACAAGGCGGACATGGTGGACGACAAGGAGCTGCTGGAGCTGGTGGAGATGGAGGTGCGCGACCTGCTGTCGACCTACGAGTTCCCCGGCGACAAGACGCCGATCATCATTGGCTCGGCGCTCAAGGCGCTGGAGGGGGACAAGAGCGACATTGGCGTGCCCTCGATCGAGAAGCTGGTGGCGGCGCTCGATGAGTACATTCCCGAGCCGGTGCGCGCCATTGACGGCCCGTTCCTGATGCCGATCGAGGACGTGTTCTCGATTTCCGGCCGTGGCACGGTGGTGACCGGGCGCGCGGAGCGGGGCAAGATCAAGGTGGGTGACGAGATTGAGATCGTCGGCATCAAGGCGACGACGAAGACGATCTGCACGGGTGTGGAGATGTTCCGCAAGCTGCTTGACGAGGGTCAGGCGGGCGACAACGTGGGCATCCTGCTGCGCGGCACGAAGCGTGAGGAGGTCGAGCGTGGCCAGGTGCTGGCCAAGCCGGGCTCGATCACGCCGCACACGCACTTCGAGGCGGAGGTGTACATCCTGACGAAGGAAGAGGGTGGCCGCCACACGCCGTTCTTCAAGGGCTACCGCCCGCAGTTCTACTTCCGCACCACGGACGTGACCGGGGCGGTGGAGCTGCCGGAGGGCACCGAGATGGTGATGCCCGGTGACAACATCAAGATGAAGGTGAAGCTGATCAGCCCGATCGCGATGGAGAACGGGCTGCGGTTCGCCATCCGCGAGGGCGGCCGTACCGTGGGCGCCGGCGTCGTGGCGAAGATCATCGAGTAAGGATCGGGCGAACCGCAAGGAATTGCGTGGACACAGGCCAGTAGCTCAATTGGCAGAGCGTCGGTCTCCAAAACCGAAGGTTGGGGGTTCGAGACCCTCCTGGCCTGCCAGAGCATCGAACTAGACGGTTACAGGCGGGATGAACACCAAGGCAGAGGCGAGTCCAGGCGTCCTGGACACGGTAAAGCTCGTTGCCGCCGTTGCGGTCTTTGTCGGCGGCATCGTCGGCTACTACTTTTTCTCGGAAGCGTCCCTGCTGTGGCGCGTCCTGGGACTGCTGGCATGCCTGTTCGCGGGTCTGGGTATCGCCTTCACGACGGTGCAGGGGCGCCAGCTCTGGGAGTTCATCCAGGGCTCGCAGATCGAACTGCGCAAGGTCGTGTGGCCGGACCGCAGGGAAACGCTGAATACGACGCTGATTGTCCTGGGGCTGACCGCGGTGGTTGCGCTGTTTTTCCTGATGGTGGACGCGATTTTGCTGAAGCTCACCCAGTTCGTGACCGGGCAGGGGGGCTGAGCCATGGCACTGAGATGGTACGTGGTTCATGCCTACTCGAACTTCGAGAACAAGGTGAAGACCTCGCTCGAGGAGCGCATCAAGCTCAAGGGCCTGCAGGACAAGTTCGGCAAGATCATGGTCCCGACCGAAGAGGTCGTGGAAATGAAGGAAGGGCAGAAGCGCCGCAGCGAGCGCAAGTTCTTCCCCGGCTATGTCCTGGTGCAGATGGAACTCGATGAGGAGACCTGGCACCTCGTCAAGGAAGTGCCGAAAGTGCTCGGCTTCATTGGTGGTTCCAGCGATCGCCCGGCGCCGATCACCGACCAGGAGGCGGACTTCATCCTGCAGCGGGTCGAGGAAGGTGCTGACAAGCCGCGGCCCAAGGTGCTGTTCGAGCCAGGCGAGGTGGTGCGGGTCGTCGACGGGCCGTTCAACGATTTCAGCGGCGTGGTCGAGAACGTCAACTACGAGAAGAACAAGCTGCGCGTCGCCGTGCAGATCCTGGGCCGCTCCACCCCGGTGGAGCTGGATTTCAGCCAGGTCGAGAAGAGCTGAGGTTTAACGGTGCACCACCGGCTGGCGGTGGCGTGACCAACGGGAAACTGAAATGGCCAAGAAAGTCG